>OY969776.1:0-35000 GCA_963702965.1 Terriglobia bacterium | reverse complement strand
CCACCGGTTCGATCCCGGTCAGCTCCACCAAATCCTCACTCCGCGTTTGGTAAGTTAGGAGGGTTGCATGGAACAATTGATGTTGTTGATTGTTTGCCTGGCTTTCGGTTTGTGGGTTACGTATCGGCGATTCGAATTTGATGTTGGACGTCAACCTAAGTAATTTGGCGCCGAACATTGAGTTGGAAAAGGCGGGAGATAGGAAGGCTTCAAAATTTCAGGGTTGCCAAGATCCTGATTTCTAGAACTTCCGAAGTACCGATACTTACCGCTCATACCTGCCTAGCCGCAGGTAAGCCGGTCGAAAACCGGCGAGGACGATATTTGACAACTGAATAGATTGGGCAAATTACAAGGCGTGTAAAAATTTTATGAGTGCCTGAAATAGCCTGCTGGTGTGCGAGAGAATGCAATGCTTTCGCGCGATGAGCAGGAAAAAGGCTCACAGGATTTTACGCGGCGTGTAGTGGTTTTGCTGAAAGCTGACAGCCAAAAGCTGAAAGCTCCGGTGAAGCTGCTGTGTGTCGAGTAAATTTTGTGGTCAAGCTACTAAGGGCGCATGGTGGATGCCTTGGCAGAAGCAGGCGAAGAAGGACGTGGCAAGCTGCGATAAGCCTCGGGGAGCCGCAAGCAGGCTTTGATCCGGGGATTTCCGAATGGGGAAACCCACGGGGGTAAAACCTCCGTACGGCCCGATGAATACATAGTCGGGCACGAGCAAACCCAGGGAAGTGAACCATCTCAGTACCTGGAGGAAAAGAAAGAAACCTCGATTGCGAAAGTAGTGGCGAGCGAAATCGCAACAGCCCAAACCTGTTCCACCTTCGGGTGAGGCAGGGGTTGTAGGGTCGGCAATAGTAGAGTTACCAATCCAGTCGTTAGTCGAAGCCCTCTGGAAAGAGGGGCCATAGAGCGTGATAGCCGCGTAGGCAAAAACGACCTGGACTCGAAGCCGATACCTGAGTACCGCGGAGCACGAGAAACTTTGCGGGAATCTGCGGAGACCATTCCGTAAGGCTAAATACTAGCTTCTGACCGATAGTGAACCAGTACCGTGAGGGAAAGGCGAAAAGAACCCCAGCGAGGGGAGTGAAATAGTACCTGAAACCATGTGCCTACAAACGGTGGGAGGACTATGTCGCGCAAGCGAAAAGTCTGACCGCGTGCCTATTGCATAATGAGCCGGCTAGTTATTCTTGTCAGCAAGGTTAAGCGTAAAGCGAGCCGAAGCGAAAGCGAGTCCGAATAGGGCGATTTAGTTGGCAGGAATAGACGCGAAGCGGGATGATCTACCCTTGGCCAGGCTGAAGGTGGGGTAACACCCACTGGAGGGCCGAACGGGTGTTTGTTGAAAAAAGCTCCGATGAGCTGAGGGTAGGGGTGAAAGGCTAATCAAATTCCGTGATAGCTCGTTCTCTCCGAAATAGCTTTAGGGCTAGCCTCGGATGATTTGTCGTGGTGGTAGAGAACTGAATGGACTAGGGGGCTTTCCAGCTTACTGAATCCAATCAAACTTCGAATGCCATTGAACAACCAATCCGGGAGTCAGACGGCGGGGGCTAAGCTTCGTCGTCGAGAGGAAAACAGTCCAGATCGCCTGCTAAGGTCCCAAAATACAAGCTAAGTGGGAAAGGAAGTCGGAACGCCCAGACAGCCAGGAGGTTGGCTTAGAAGCAGCCATCCTTTAAAGAAAGCGTAATAGCTCACTGGTCAAGCGGTCCGGTGCCGATAATTTAACGGGGCTTAAGCTTGTTACCGAAGCAGCGAATGTCCCGGCGTAAGCCGGGACGTGGTAGGAGAGCATTCTCAATAGTTTGAAGCCAGACTGAAAAGACTGGTGGACGGTTGAGAAGAGACCCTGCCGGCATAAGTAGCGATAACGGAGGTGGGAACCCTCCGCGCCGAAAGTCTAAGGTTTCCTGAGAAAGGTTAATCCGCTCAGGGTCAGGCGGTCCCTAAGGTGAGGCCGAAAGGCGTAACTGATGGACATCCGGTTAACATTCCGGACCTTCCTTGTGGTCGTTATCACGATGGGGAGACGCAGAAAGATAAGCAGGCCGTCCTATGGCTATGACGGTTGATGCGTGTAAGGTGTTTTTCGCAGGTAAATCCGCGAAGAAGTTATCACTGAGACGCAAAACAGTAACCCGTATGGGTGAAAGCTGCCGATTCTACGCTGCCAAGAAAATCCTCTAAGGAGAACACAAGGGAACCGTACCTCAAACCGACACAGGTAGACGAGGAGAATATCCAAAGGCGCTCGTGAGAACACTTGTTAAGGAACTCGGCAAATTAACCCCGTAACTTCGGGAGAAGGGGTGCCGCGGTAGGGTTTGTAGCCCGAGGCGGCCGCAGAGAAATGCGCACTGCGACTGTTTAACAAAAACACAGGTCTCTGCAAAGTCGAAAACGACGTATAGGGGCTGACGCCTGCCCGGTGCTGGAAGGTTAAAGGGAGAGGTTAGCCGCAAGGCAAAGCTTTGAACTGAAGCCCCAGTGAACGGCGGCCGTAACTATAACGGTCCTAAGGTAGCGAAATTCCTTGTCGGGTAAGTTCCGACCTGCACGAATGGCGTAACGAAAGTGCGACTGTCTTAATGAGTGACACGGCGAACTTGTAGTGCCGGTGAAGATGCCGGTTGCCCGCAACTAGACGGAAAGACCCCGTGCACCTTTACTACACCTTTACTATGAACTATGGCACTTGCTGCGCAGGATAGGTGGGAGGCTTTGATTCCAGACTCTCGGGTTTGGAGGAGCCACCGGTGAGATACCACCCTGCGAGTTCTGTGGTTCTAACTTATTCCCGTTAACCGGGAAAAGGACATAGTAAGGCGGGTAGTTTGACTGGGGCGGTCGCCTCCTAAACGGTAACGGAGGCGTGCGAAGCTACGCTCAGGCTGTTTGGAAATCAGCCGACGAGTGCAAACGCATAAGCGTAGTTAACTGCGAGTCCTACAAGACGAGCAGATACGAAAGTAGGCGTTAGTGATCCGGTGGTTCTGCATGGAAGGGCCATCGCTCAACGGATAAAAGGTACGCCGGGGATAACAGGCTGATCGCTGCCAAGAGTTCATATCGACGCAGCGGTTTGGCACCTCGATGTCGGCTCATCGCATCCTGGAGCTGTAGAAGGTTCCAAGGGTTAGGCTGTTCGCCTATTAAAGCGGTACGTGAGCTGGGTTCAGAACGTCGCGAGACAGTTCGGTCCCTATCTGTTGTGGGCGCAGGAGATTTGAGAGGACCTGTCCTTAGTACGAGAGGACCGGGATGGACGAACCCCTTGTGTTCCAGCTGTCGTGCCAACGGCATAGCTGGGTAGCGAAGTTCGGTTGTGATAACCGCTGAATGCATATAAGCGGGAAGCACTCCTCAAGATGAGATCTCCCAACCCCTAAGGGTAATGAAGGGCCCAGGAAGACGACCTGGTTGATAGGCAGGATGTGGAAGAGCAGTAATGCTTGAAGCTTACCTGTACTAATCGCCCGTTCGGCTTGACCATAAAATTTACTCGGTGCAGTAACAGTTGACAGAAACCAGTTTTCAACCTTCCCTCCGAAGCTGGAGCGAGGCTGACAATGTTGTAGGTTCGACGTCAGAAACTGGACGTAATGAAACAACACTCTGCCAACTGTGCGCCGACGAAATGCTTATGTAATTAAGTCGATTTAGCGCAACACAAAAAAGACAACCCAATCTATTCAGTTGTGAGGTATCGCAACCTCGCGTTCTTTGAAAAGTTAGCTATCGGCTGTCAGCTCTCAGCTTCACGAGAGCGGGCGGCTGTAAGCGCTCACAAGTTCGCTGTCCATCAGCAGGAAAACGTTACTCGCGGCATGACGCCGGAAGCTAACGGCTGATAGCTGACAGCTACGATTTGTCGGTGATCTTACCGCGGGGGATCCACCCGTTCCCATCCCGAACACGGAAGTTAAGCCCCGCTGGGCCGATGGTACTGCACGCGATAAGTGTGTGGGAGCGTAGGTAGTTGCCGGCATAAATAAAGGCCAGTCTGAGAAATCAGACTGGCCTTTTCCTTTTGTTCAGGAAGCCATAGACTTATTCCGTTCAGGAGGTGAGAAGCCAGATGCAAGCGATGACTAAGGACGACGTAGTGGCGTCTATCAAGAAGAACGAATGGGCCACGGGTCTCAAGCCCTAAGGGCCGAAGTCTTTCATCGCTATTTGCTTGATGATGTCTGGACCGACATCAGCCCCGCTTGAATTTCCACCCGAACCACCGGCCCCCTCCCGAACCACTTCACGATGGAGGTTGCTCCATCTTCATCCATCCAGTCACCGAAGGTGTAGACAAAAACCACTTCCCTTTTTGCTCGACAGGTGCAGGGGTGAACCCAGGAGAACTCCCAATCTTCGCACTTCCTCGATCGCGGCGCGCGCAAATCGGAGTGCAACCGCTTGCGGGATAGCCTCGAGGTGTTTGGGTGTGTCGGCCCTACTTCGTAGATTGTGAAGATGAAGAACCACGTTGTCCTCTGAATAAGCCGCCTCGCGACCATCGAGGAGTGGGATGAACGGCTAGGCGCCGCTTTGAGCCAGGAAAGCTGGAAGAGTCCGCACCGAAGAGTGATAAGTTCAGCGATAGGACGGCAAGTCGAGTGTGCATGCGGCCTTCATACTCTTGATCCTTGCGCAACTGAAATCCCTGGCTGGCCTTCGGTTGTACTGCACACGACATAGCAGGCATAAATAAACGCCGCTCGAGAAATCTGACTGCCTTTTCCGTTTTGGGAAAGATGGCCGAAATAAAAGCGGCATCGAATCTTGTTTGGCTGCAGGGGAGGAGCGATGGAGCTTATATTGGCGGCTAACGAAATATCACCCAAGACTGATCGGACAATTTTATGTGCATCACCTGTGAACACGAACTATGGGAAGAGCACCGCGCGCTCGAACGCGAGTTCTTCAAGCCCTGCAAGATATGCAACAAGTTCCCTGGAGCCAGTTCCGAAGGAACCTGCTATCACTGTTTTGCTGTTGGCGGCATCATGGATGAGTGCCCCGAGTGCGTGGGCAAGCCATGGAGTGAAGAATTCCTGGAGGCCAAAGACGAAATCGAAGGCCCGGACAAGCGCATGGCCCCGTTCTAGGGCCGCGCGTCTATGTTGTCGCTGAACGGATCACCAGCCGATACGCTTGGTTCCCGGAACCAAATCGAAGTGGCGATCGCGGCTTAGTAGCGGAAGCGAGTGTTCGCGGCAGAGGGCGGCAATCCAGATATCGTTGGTTGGAATGGGCTTGCCCTTTTGCCTCAGCTCAAGGATGATTTCCGCATAGTAATGCGTGGTGCGCTCATGGATGTCCAGCACCAGGCAGTCCTGCAACAGGCCGTCCAACCAGTTGGCATAGCTGCCCCGGTTTCGCGATAGCGCGATGCCGTAACGATACTCTCCAAGCACAACCACCGGAATTGCCACCTGATCGGCGCGAGCCAGAAGCGCGACGACAGCAGGATCATTGTCGGCCGCGGCGGACAAGGCATTGGTGTCGAGAATCATTTTTTAGAAATCGAAATCTAGTTTTAGAAATCAAAATCTAGTTTTAGAAATCGAAATCTCGAAGAGCGTTGTTCGGCAAATCCTTGTACGAATAAATCGTTCGCCGACACAACGTTCGGCGAATCAGCGCCAGAGTTCCCGATCAATTTTTTCGAAAGCTTCTTCCACGCGCTTTTCGACCTGCCGCCGCTCTTTATGCAGATGCTTAAGCTTTCCCAGATGCTTCATCCACGGCTTCTCTTCAGATTTGGTCCGCAATTTTTCCTGTACCGCCTCGGTGACGAACTGGCGCAGCGGGATGCCGCGTTCGGCGGCCACCGACTTGGCCCGGCGGAACAGGAAATCGGGGATCTCAAGCGTAGTCTTCACCATCCCATATTACCATATTTACGGGAATCCCCCCCCCCCGAGGACAAGGCCTCTCGCTCTACCGATGGCGGCATAATCCGGCTTGGTGGCAGGGAATCACGCGCGTGATTATGGGGTAGGGTGGTCTTACGGCATAAATAAACGCCAAGCCGAGAAATCAGATTGGCCTTTTCACTATGGCCGCGTATGCCGAGCGTCTGCCCGTGACCGGCGAAAAGCCGTCTAAAAAGCCCGCTAAAAAGAAATAAAACGGAGCGAGCTCTCCTGGGGGCAGACATCGCTGTCCGCCCCGAATGAGAGTTTACTGACCTTCGGCTTTAGCCGCAGCTTCCCGGGCTTGGAGATTTCTGGCTTGGATATCTCCGGCATTCGCTTCTTTGGCCGTTTGTACGGAGCTCTCCGTTGCCTCCTGGATGGCCGAAGCGGCGGCGCTCAACTTTACGGTTGTGGCTGGAGTAGGTTGTTGGGGTTTGGGTTGTGCCGCAGCTTGTCGCGCTGGGGCGGCCTGAGATGAATCTGCGGATGCTTGTGCATGCGATATGTTTGAGACTGGCTGGACCATAGTCCCTCCTGTGGTGTCCTTACTATTCATCGTTTGGATTGACGAAAACTTGAATAGTGGGGACCACAGGGCAAAGCAAATCCTCACCTGCGTAATTAGGGTTTTTCTCCAAGCGCAGCGTAGAATGGAGAGGTAGAAGAATGGAGATTAGTCTCCAAATCTAACTCAGGTGTAATCAGCGGACCGCCCGGCGGGTGGATCTGCAACTCCCGACCTCGAAGACGAATCAAACACCCTGCCTTCGCGATTGAGAATGGTCTTGGAAGGCGTACACGAGTGGGTGCGAGCTCCCCCGGTTTCAGAACACGATTTTCCAGTCATAACAAGTCCTAAGGAGAGAACGACATGTCGAGAATCAACGGCGATAAAGCCCGATTCAACCGGGAGCGAAAGAAGAAAATTGCGCGGCGGTTGCGGAAGCGTGCGATGGTGGTCGAAATCGGCGTGCAAACGGCGGCCGCTGGCAAGCCGCCTTCCAAGTCGCCCGGACGTACAGTATGACGGACGATCTGACGGTCGGCACGGTGCCATCCGAAGCCGGAGTGGCGGCGATTTCGGTTGAGGGGGACATACAGAAACGAAAGCGCGTCCTCCTCGTCGATGCGCGCTCCGCGCGCCGGGACGTACGCGCTGAAATGCTGCGGAAGCTGGGCATCGAAGTGGATAGTGCATCCGACATCCACGAGGCCCGTATCTATTGGCGACCGAATTATTACGATCTGGTGTTGCTGCACGTGGAAAACGAACTGGCTGGGCGGGACACGTTTTGCACGCTTATGCGCAGCGCCTCCCCGGGCCAGCAGATTTCGTTTCTTGTGGGCAAGCCCGAGTATCTTGCGAGTTTGCCGCATGACGATGCGACGGGCGACTTTTCAGCCGAGGGAGTGATTCCTCAAACTTTAGGCCGCGAGCTGTCGCTGGCGAATCCCTCGGAGACGTGGGGAATTTTGGAGGCCTGCCGCCAAATTTCCGTCGTGCGCTCCATGGCCAATGCCCGTATGCGGGCCATCCACGACCAGCCGAGGCCACCACGCGATTCGGAAATTGCGCCATCGCGTATCAAACGGCCTGGGTTGCGCAAACAGGACGGCGATCTCACAGATCGGCCAGCGACGAATTGGTTATCGGGATACTAGGTGGCAATGTGGTCAGGCAGTTGCTTTTCGCCGAGCTGCTTTTCTAATAAACTAAGACACAGGAGCAATCGTAAATGCCTCGAGGACGGTCAACATCTACGAAACGGCAGAAAGAGCAAGCGCGACAGCAAAAGCAGCGTGAGAACGCCGAGCGCAGGAGCTTGCGCAAGCAGGAGCGCCCCGGTGCGCCCATCGACGAAGACGCCGAAATGCGCGCGAATGCCGCCGCGCAGGCCGCCCATTTTAATATTGGGCTTGGCGACGAGTCGTGAGTGAGAATTCCCTGCGAATTTCGGTTCTCATCAAGAAGTTACTGTTGATGAACCGGGGCGGCGACGCGAAGAAACATCACGCGAAATACGACGCGAAATACGAAGATCAGGTCGAAGGCGAGACGCCGGCGAAAAAGTCGGCGCGTAAGAGAATCCGGCAGGAATTGGTCCAAGTCTTGAATGTAGACGCCGGCGCTGGCCCGCGCTAGCTTGCAATTGTTTAAGGGGGCGGCGAGAATAAGCCGCCATGCCGCAAACAACCATCGAGAGAACAGCAGATCAGAGCACGCTACCGCGAGCGCTGAAAATAGTGGTTGGGCTGCTCTGGTTTTCGGCGTTCATCAATTATGTCGATCGGGGCAACCTCTCCATTGCTGCGCCGCTGCTGAAGGATGAGTTGGGGCTTTCGGCTTCGCAACTGGGCATTCTCCTCTCCGCTTTTTTCTGGACATACTCAAGTTTCCAACTAATCGCGGGCTGGGCGGTGGATCGTTTCGACGTCAGCATTGTCATGGCGGTGGGATTCTTCATTTGGTCTGCGGCCACAGCGACAACGGGACTGATGCACGGCTTCATAGCCTTGCTGGTGATGCGGTTGGTGTTGGGAGTGGGCGAGTCGGTGGCCTATCCGTCGTATTCGAAAATCCTGGCCAGTCATTGTCCCGAAGAGCGCAAGGGGATTGCCAACGCGGTGTTGGCTTCGGGACTCTCGCTCGGGCCGGCCTTCGGAATTTTTGTTGGCGGAATCTTGATTGGAAAACTCGGTTGGCGCGAATATTTCATCATGCTGGGATTGGCTTCCATGCTGTGGCTGGTTCCGTGGTGGCGGTGGAAGCTGAAGCCCATCGCGGCCAACTCGACGGCCAAGCTGAGCTATCGCGAAATCCTGAAGCAGCGCTCCGCCTGGGGAACGTGCGCCGCCCTTTTCTGCGGCAACTTTATGATGTACTTTTTGCTGACGTGGCTGCCGTATTATCTGGTGCGGGAGCGGCATTTTTCGATGGGGCAGATGGCGCGAATTGGCGGACTGGCGTACATTTTGACGGCGACGACGGCGTTGATATCGGGATGGGCTGCGGACAAATTCATGGCGGCGGGAAAATCGGCGACGCTGGTACGAAAAGGATTTTTGATTTTGGGGATGGCTGGCGCGGGCGTTTTCCTGATGTTGTCGGTGACGGGGAACCCACGGTTTTCGATTGAGATGTTGATGACGGCGAGCGCATCGCTAGGCATGGCGACCGCGAACTGGTGGCCGGTGACCCAGACGATGGCTGGGCCGCACGCGGCGGGCCGATGGGTCGGAGTGCAGAATCTTTCGGGAAATCTTTCTGGGGTCGTAGCTCCTGCGGTAACAGGCTTCGTGGTGGATCGAACTGGGGAGTTTTATTGGGCGTTTGTTCTTGTGGGAGTGGTGGCCCTGCTTGGATCGCTGGTGTGGCTCTTCTGGGTCGGACCGATTGAGCCGGTGCAATGGGAAATCGGGGCAGAGGTCAAGGATTGATGGCTGATTGTAGGATACTGAGTAGATGACCAGATCGGCGCTTCATAGCAAGACGCTTGTCCGGCTCATTCCATTTCGAAGCTAATGAATTGAAATGTGCCGAGGCGTTCAACCTCCAAAACTACCGGCTGGGTAGGTTTGAACTGTGCCAGTTGGGCCCGGAAGTCATCCACGCTTTTGACAGGCCGGCCATTGATGGAACGAATCACATCGCCCGCGGCCAGGTCGGCGGCGATCAGGGGTTCGTAGTCAACGACGGCCGCCACGACGACGCCACTGGAGGTGCGCAACTCCGGCAATACGCTGGCGGTGGTCGGGGTCAGATCTAGGAGAAAAACTCCCAGCGGGGCGATCAAGCTTTTCTGCGGATCAATCAGGTCTGATAGGCGATCGATACCGTTCGGCACGTCGATGGGAGTAACGGATAGATCGACTGTTTCCTTCCCGCGCAGTACTTCCATGTGCATTTCTTCGCCGTGTTCGTGCAAATAGAGCGAGACGGTGAACTTGGGCAAAGAATCGATGGGGCGTCCATCGATGGAGAGAATGATGTCTTTCGCCTTCAGGCCAGCTTTGTCTGCAGGGCCGCCGGGGGCGACGTCAGAAATGATGACTCCCCAATCCTGCGGAAGCTTCAGTCCCTCGGCGAGGTCGGAGGTGATGGGTTGGGCGTTGGCGCCTATCTCTGCCCGCCGAATGCGGCCATGCTCACGGAATTCGTGATACGCGAAAAGGACTGCGGGCGCGGGAATGGCAAATCCTAATCCCTCACTGCCGCCGCCTTCGGTGTAAATGAATGTATTCAATCCAACCAGATTGCCGTCGCGATCGACGAGCGCTCCGCCGCTATTGCCCGGGTTAATGGGAGCATCAGTTTGGATGTACACCATAGGGCGGTTGGGATCGATTTGCCGGCCAACAGCGCTTACAATGCCTCGGGTGACCGTGTGCTCGAGGCCCTCGGGCGAGCCTACGGCGAGCACGACCTGGCCGAGGCGGACGCGAAAATCGAGGCGCAAGGGGATGTAGGGCAAATCTTTGGCGTCGATTTTTATCAGCGCCAAATCTACCAAGCGATTGATTCCGAGCAGTTTTGCTTCGTAAGTGCGTTGGCGGTTAGAAAAACTGCTCTTGAAGGCGACCAGCTCGGCTGGGGTGGGCGTGATAATGACGCGAATCCTTTGCGCTCCATTCACGACGTGAGCATTCGTCATGATGTAGCCGTCGGGATCGACGATCACGCCGGAGCCAATGGCGCGCTGGCGTTCGATGACACCGACATCGTCGTCTCCACCACCCTTGGTTTCGCGGGCGCCGAAGCCGCTCACCTCGATCTGCACAACCGCCGGAAGAACCTTCTCGGCCAAGGCATCGAGCGAGTCGTCATATTGCTTGAGAATGTCGTTATGTTCAGGCGTGGCGCTCGTCTTGCTGGATTGAGCGTTTCCATACGGTTTGCTTAATAGCAGCGCCAGCGAGATAACTGTGATTGCCGTAAATCGTTTCAGAACACAACGCATGTCATAAACCTCGGATTCCCTGACTTCCTGCTCGCTTCTTGTGTGGCCGCTTATATCGCAGGCAAAGATGGTGATTACTGCGACCTGGAAGCATTCCAATCGCCAGTTTTGCCGTCGCCTTCGAATGTTCCTTGCATCTTTGTCGTGTCGTCGCTGATGGTGCCTTTGTAGTCGAGCGGCATTTTAGCCGTCACGTGAAACATGATGTTGTTGCCGGCGACTGTGCCATCGATTGTTCCCGATTGCCGTGGGCCCTTGAATGTACCGCTAATTTTTCCACCATCCTGCTGAATGACGAAAGTCTGTTTTGCGCTGCGGCGGCCATTGGTGACTGAAACATTCCAGGTTCCGGCGATGTTGGGCAGACTAGTGTCAGCCAGTGCTATGGCACAAAGCAGCAAAGTGGCGAGCGCTACGTGCCGCGCGAAGTGCAGGGATTTCAAAATCGTCATGACGAACTCCAGATGAATAGAATCGCGGAATTCTAACACGGTCTCCGCGGAGGCGGTGAAATGCGCGTGACGGCTGTTAAAGGCATCCGGTTTCGTTGATTGGACTCAAATGGAGCCAAGTTGGAGATATCCACAAAAATGGTTTGACGGTAATTCAATGATTTGCTGGGGAAGGCTACAACGCCGGCATGTATCCTCGAGGGCGCAAAGCTAAACGCGATTTTGTTACACGCCCGGTGGACGGAATGCAGGCCGGCGATCGCGCCCAAATAAAACTCCACTGCCGGTTGCCAATTTTCGGATGTTGAAGTAGCACGTCCTAGGGCGTCACAGTAATACAGACCTGGGTCGTACATACACCCTGCGGACAACCCTGGGCCGAAATGGAGGCCGTAAGGGGCACGATTGACGCGTGGGGATCTGTATTCGCGCATTGATTGGGCTCGAAAGACTGAGTGGATACGCTTTCCGGAGGATTGTAAAGCACCGTGGTCGTGCCACCGCTGGCTTGCCCTTGGTTCGGGCGCTCGCCGCAGGTCTGGAAGCCGCCGTCAGGGGTAATACAGCCGGGCCCATCTACGAAGTCCACATCCTGACAATTCCCTTCGGGCTGGCCATCCCAGTCGGAAATGCAATAGAGCTGATAACTGATGGTCGAGTCAGGGTTGGCATTGGAGACTGTAACCGTGAACGTAAGACTTTGTCCCAATCCGGCCGGCACTGTTGCTGGATTCGGACTGATGCTGATGGAGGGCATGGCTGTCGCAACCACATCAACTGTACCCGAAGCCTTCACACTGGGGTCTGCATCGGCAGAAACCGTAACCGTGACGGCATTGTTTGGGGACGGCACGTTCTGCGGAGCGACGTAGGTCGCATTCAGTGTGGACTGGTCCGGCGTGATCGTTCCGCAGGAGGCGCCACTACAGCTTGGTCCCGAAAGGCTCCAATGCACAATGAGATCATTGGTTCCGGTAATCGTTGCACTGAAGGGCTGGCTCTGCCCGACTATGACGTCAGTCGGCCCCACCGGCGCAATCGTCACTTGGATCGGTGGGGGCTGCATCGTAATCGTGACCGGCGTCACGTTCGACGTGTTCCCCATCAGATCAACGGCGCTGATTTGTACTGTCGCCGGTGAGGGGATCGACTGCGGCGAAAGATAAGTCGCTTGTAACGTGTCTGTGGATGTGACTTGAATCGAACCCAAACTCGGATCGGGGTTCGCCTGACCGTCGATTTCCCAAGTCAGCGTATCCCCGGTTGTACCCATAATCGTGGCCGCGAACGGTAAGCCAAGGCCGCCGGCCGGAAGCGTTTGCGGCGTGCTCGGATCAATCGAAATCGTCACGACTGCCGTCAGACCGATGGTGGCCGTGGCGGTGCCCTTCGTTTTGTGATCCTGATTCGAAACGGCACTAATCGTCACAGTCGCCGGATTAGGTACAGTCGCAGGTGCTGTGTAAAGACCTGGGTCAGAACTGGCGTTGGATATTGTCCCTAAATCGCTGTTGCCGCCAACAATTCCATTAACTTCCCACGTGACCGTCTGGTCGGTTGCATTTTCCACCATCGATAGGAACTGCTGGGTGCCGTTGATCACGACGTTTGCCTTCGGTGGCGTCACCGTCACTACGATTGGTTTTCCTTGTGTGATGGATATCGACGCTGACGCCTGCAATCCGGGTAACGCCGTCGAAGCTGCTGTAATCTCAAGGGTCGGAGGATCCGGGACAACGGACGGCGCCGTGTAGGTGGCTGTATCTCCCGAGCCAGCAATCATTCCGACACTTGCGTTGCCTCCCGGTATTCCATCGACCTGCCAAACGACGCCATCGGCAACACCACTCACGCTGGCCGTGAAATTCTGCGTCTGGTTGGTCTGCACCGTCGCGACTGAGGGGCTAATCGTAATGTTGTCACCGGGAGGGGCTTGGGAAAGCATTACGGTCGCAGATGCGCTCTGCGTCGAGTTGTTGTTCGTGTAGGAAGCGGTGATGGCGACTTGCGACAACCCTTGCAGTGCAAGTGGGGCAATGTAGAGCGCGGCGCTCGCGGAACCTGGGATCGGCGTAATGGTTCCAACCGATAGATCGCCTCCAGGCACACCGTTCACCGACCAGACCAGCAGAGGATCGGGGACGTCGTTCACAGTCGCGGTGAATGCGACCGAACCGCCGAGAAAAAGCGAAGCCGTCGGCGGCGATAGTGACACCAACCCCGGTGTCAGCGGCCCCGTGATCGTTAACGTTGCGTTGGCCATGGCGGTGTTGTCCGCCGATGCCGCCGCGGTCAGCATGAACGTGCCAGGCGCCGGAACGAACGCGGGAGCCGTGTACATTCCGCCTGAGATTTGACCGAAGGGATAACTCACATTACCAGACGAGTCTTTGAAGGCACCGCTCGGCAGTCCATTAATGAGCCAGCTTACGGCTGTGGATCCGGTATTGTTGACGATTGCCGTAAACATCTGGCTATTGTTCGTAGCCACCGTCGCGGTCGGCGGACTTAGTGTCACCGTGACCGGAGCCAGAGCCGATAAGCCATTGATGGTCGCGGCCGAGGTGCCACCACAGGATACGAGGGTTAGTGCGATGCAACCCAGAACACAAGACAGCACGATGCGCAACAAAATGCGCTCCGACGCGATCAACATTTCGATCCTCTCCAAACCAGCTCTCTTCATTAGTGATTAGTGGCGGCACCACCAAAAGCAAGTCAAGCTTTTGCCCGAGCCTAATCGTTCCCAGATTCCGCCAGACGCGCTCCGGACCGAGTTCCAAGCGAAGCTCCATGCTGGCCACCCGCGGAACTCTTAACGTCGGCGCCCACTTGATCTTTGACCCAATCAAACACATGACCCCCATGAACTTGAGTGAAGAATTGCCGTGTCGTTTCGTAACGCACGATTTGCGCGCTCGACGGCGCCGCTGCTTCGATTCGGTCTTTGGCCGCTTTGGACGTAATGGAATCATCGAGGACGTGGTCAATTCGAATCTTTTGTGTTTTCAGACGCGGCAACCAAATGACCGGATCAACGGGCGCCACCTTACTTAAGAATTGGGACGTAACGTATCTTGGCCGTTCTTCCTCGGGAACCAGGGAGGAATGAGCCATCCACTCCGGCCAGTCGCCCCACGGATCGAGAACGTCGATTGCCTTGATCCGCGAATCCACGGCAGCCGAGAGAATCGCGATCGTTCCTCCCGACCCTTCGCCGAACATCGCGACTTTGTTCATGTCGAGATCCTCACGCGTTGCCAGATAGCTCAAGACCATCTGTACATCGTGGACGGAGGTGCCAATTGCTTCGGGCAATTCGCTGACGAACCATTCCTTCATGGGACGGTTTTTGTATCGATTCCCGGTCAGGGCAGAGACGAATCCAACTGCGGCGTTGCCCCCATTTGTAATTCGTTCGCAATATCCGTTGTCACGAAAGCGTTCTGTTTCGGAGGGATAGCTGTAGAGAAAAAGAACCACCGATGGCTTTACTATGGCCTTTGGCTTGATGACATAAAGATCGACCGGATCGCCAATGCGCCATTGCACTCGAATAATCTCACGGGTAAACGTCGGTTCGTGATCTTGCTCACCCACGGTCGGCTTCGAGGCCGGCAAACCTCCGACCGGGAGTGCGAGTGAAGTCCAGTCCTCTTGGGCCTGAGCAACCCGATGGGCGCTCGTAAGGTCCACGGCGGCGTCATTGGCTTGTGGCCAGATGGGCAGCACCCAAACCAGCAACGTCAGCAACCAAAGGCATTTCAGACTGCGATATCTTTGTTGGCCACTCGGCATGCGTCTTCTTTCTGAAATTGATGGATTGCACGACTGCAATCGAACAACGCAGGCAGATCGCGTCGCCGCAATCCGCCTGCGCTTGGTTTGTGGATTGGCTGCAACAAATCAGTTCTTGAAGCCAAGGATTTCCTTGCCGGTGTCGGTAATCACATCCAGATCCGACTGCACCGTAAATACGGCCCCTTGCACGCAACCGCCGGACTCGGGAGCGCCCGATTTGTACCCGTTGCTGCCTACTTTGCCAGATTGCGGGTAGTGCGAACGGAATACGTTCATGGAGGTGATTGGCACAAAGTCCGGCACCGTATTGACCACGAATGTTTGCATATCGTTAATCAGAGTTTGCACGCCCGGCGGGACAGGTTTCGCGGTTGTGAACGTCAACACGTTCCATACCGGATAACTCCCGTTCAGCACGTTGGTGAAGGTGACGATGCCCGGACACGGGGCGACGCAGCTTGGCAGAAATCCACCAGCATAGTTCGCGAACAGCGGGTCGACACCGTCCACGGTGAGGTAGCGGGCGGTGCTGGTCAATGAAGCGAAGTTGCCTGTGCTCCAAAATCCATAGCCGAGAACGTTACCATTGGCAGCATTACCCAGTTCACTGACCATCTCACCATTGCCGATCACGCGACGACGCCAGCCGCCATTGGGTCCTGGAAGATTCAGAGGATTGCCATTAGATGCCGAGGGATTAACGCCCAGTTCTTGCGTGGACTGTAATTCCTGGCTGCGCGGAACCTGGAATTCAGCCGTGTTGTAAGTGCCGGACGTGGGTTCGCGGAGAAGCACGTTCAGGGGTTGCGCCGCTAGGCCCGGGTTGTTCGAGAGATCGCGGGTATAGCCCAATGTCCCGTTCAGAGCGAAGGAGAGTACATCTTTGCTGACGTTGGTGAAAGCGGCTGTGTTGCTGAAATCGCCGGTTGATCCTGTCTGCTGCGTGCCGACCACAAAAAGAACCACTTGCGCACCCACGTCGATGGTGGTGTAGGCGGGAACCGGCAAGCCCGTGATCGGATCGTTACCCGAGATCGCAAATGCCACCGGCGTTACCGAACCAGAACTGAAGTCGCTCAGGATCGGTGTGCCAATCGGACCCGGCCCGTAACCTAAGCCGTTGTAGTTGGTGGTGTTTAGAGGAGCCAAAACTCGGTTCTCCGCGAACAATGCATCTTCGGAACGGATATCGGTGGGAGCGACATTGAATGGCTGATTGTTCAGCTTTGAATAGACCGTCGAATCGAGTGGGACATCGGTGATCGTTGGAATTAAATTGTCACCGGCGGTGCCGATGAAGCTGGAATCGATCTGGAGGCTAGCGCGTGGTACTGCGAAGAACAACTGGTTACCGATGACGGAATCAACCGAGATGTACGAGCAAATTTGCGTCTTCGCGGTATTCCAGACCACCCAGATATTGGCCACCTGAATTGGAATGCTGCTGGAGCGGCCGTCTACACCCTGCCCGCCTTTCTTCTTGGTCCAAACGTTGGTGCCGCAAGCGGAGGCCTGAGCTGCCGCTAATCCTGTGGCCTCCCATGCGCCCGAAGATCCCGCGGCGTTAAACAGAACTGGGTTGGCTGCCGCGAAGCTGTTCACACTTAGATACAAAATTGTCGCGGCAAACATCGTCGCCGCCGTTAGGGTCCGCTTCTTCATTTCAATTTCCTCTGCGCATGACGCGCGGATTTTGGGATTAATCCCGTGTTCACAGCGACGGCGAAACGCCAACACGCATTACGCCGTATGGACTTTGGTGAGCGCTGACTAGGTTTTTTGCACTTCGGGATTGAGGTACACGACTCGCTTTGATATGTACGAATGCCCCAGCGTCCGATGCCCCAAGCCGGACGTAGTGTCCATGACGGTTGTTTCAGAAAATCGCAGTGCTAATTAAAATTCGATGAATTCAATCCCGGTTCTGTTCATAATGCGGATTTCTTCTCGCATACCGGAACCATATTCGCTTTTCATCTGAATTTAATCTTCCAGTCATTTTTCCTTCACAAACCGCTTGTAAGTATGCAGGGGAGTTTTCCGACACAATTGGGGCGAGCGTGTTGAGTGGTCGGAGTCTGCCATGTGCCTTGGCAGATGGGGCGATCTTTCACTGCAAGTCATTCGCACAGATACGAATTCAAGATACGAATTAAAGAAAAGAGCTCAAGAGCGTGAAAATGGGTTTTTTCAGACTCTCTATTCTCGCGGTGTCGCTGCTTACTGCGATCATGCCGCTGCGAGCGCATGCCGGTCGCGCCATGGTGCCCGCTCAAAATGAGGGCGACACGCACCCGACTGCTTTGACCGGCACGGTAACGGACCAGACTGGAGCCGTCCTCGCCGGGGCCGTGGTCACGGTCACCGATGGCAAGCAGATCACGCGAAGCGTGACCAGCGATGCTAAAGGCCTATATCAGTTCGCATCTCTTCCGGCCGGAGTGTACAAGATCACGGCGACACTCGCCGGTTTCAAAGATTTTCAAACCGAAGGTTTGACCGTCAGCGGAACCGAGCCAGTTTCGCTCGACGTAAGCATGGAAGTGGCAGGAAGCAAATCCACCGTCAACGTAGAAGCCGGGGGACCATCGCAAGTTGAGACCGAAAATGCTCAAGTCTCGGGCACAATCACGCAAAAAGAACTCGTCTCGCTTGGACTCAATGGACGCAACTTCACGCAGCTTATCGCCCTTACTCCCGGCGTCAGCAATCAAACGGGTCAGGATGAAGCGAAAGTGGGCATCACTGGAAGCGTTCGCTACAGCGTCAATGGAGGCCGAGTCGAATACAACTCGTTCGATGTTGACGGCGGAGATTTACTGAACGCGGGACTTAACGGCAATCAAAGCACATTGATCGTTTATCCGAGCTTGGACGCGCTGAGCGAAGTTCGTGTCCTCACTTCCAATTACGGCGCTATGTACGGAGGCAGCGCGTCTGGAACGGTTTTGGCGGAAACCAAATCGGGTACAGATCAATTGCACGGCAATGCGTACGAGTTTATTCGCAACGAGTTCTTTAACTCGCGAAATTATTTCGACGAAACCTCCAAGGCTCCGCTCTACCGGCGTAACGATTTCGGCGGGACTCTTGGAGGTCCCGTTTACATCCCTGGAATTTACAACGGGAAAGGCCGCACCTATTTCTTCGCCTCAGAAGAATTTCATCTCGAACGTACCCCAGTGGGCCCAGGCGGTGATAAGACAAGTTACAACCAAGCCGTGCCCTCTGTGGCCGAACGCGAGGGGAACTTCAGCGATGTTTGCCCGTTCGTCACGCCGGGACAGAATGGAGTGCCGGGCAGTTTAGCTACCTTCACCCGCGATAAATTCCCTGATTGTCCTGGAATTTTAACTGGATTCGTTACCGCGCCAGGCTCGGTATGTCCCGGGCCGACTTGCACGACCGTCCCTCAATTCCAGACCTTCCCCGGTAATCTCGTGCCGATGGATCCAAACGCTATCTCGATCCTGGGCACGAACATTATTCCGCTGCCAAACGCCACGGCGGGCTGCAACTCTTCCATTGGCTCCTGCTTCAATGCCATCGCTTCCCCCAGTACTTATTGGCGGGAGGAAATCTTCAAACTCGATCACAACCTCAACGCGAAGAATAAATTGTCATTGCGGTACATACACGACTCATGGAACACGACAGCCATGACACCGGAATGGGGAGTTGTTCAAAACAGCTTTCCCACAATTCAGAGCCAATTCAACGGCCCCGGTATCAGCATGCTCGCGCATCTCACCACGACTTTCTCGCCGTCGTTGCTGAATGAGTTCGTATTCAACTACACCAGTGACCACATAACCATGAATAATGTGGACTCGAACGGCGCAAGCTGGCAGCGCCCGGCAGATCTCACGATCGGATATCTATTTAACAACGGCTTTGGTAACAAAGTGCCCGGCATCGTGGTTGGCGGTAGCAACGCAGCGTACGGTGGGAACGGCTTTGCCGTTGATCCCGGTTATTTGCCTTGGCACCACACCAACCCTACATACAACTTCCGGGATGATCTAAGCAAGGTCATCGGTAAACACACGCTGCAATCCGGTGTACAAGTGGTTCTTGCCCAGCGCAACGAGTTGAACCAAGCCGTCGGTGCGAACACCGGAGATTTGCAAGGACTGCTTTCTTTCAGCAATATCAGCAGCTTCAACAGTACAGGGAACGCCTTCGCAGATTTTCTTCTGGCGCGCCCTAACGGCAACGGCGGAATAAAAACTTTTCAGCAAGACAGCGCTCAATATAACTACTATCAGCGCTATACCGTGGTCGAGCCATATGTTCAAGATGATTGGCGTATGACTCCGAAGATCACGGTGAACCTCGGCTTACGCCTGAGCTTGTTCGGCCTGTGGCACGAAAAATACAACAACGTCTATAACTGGGTGCCTTCAGCCTTCAACAAGACTCTCGCGGCCAATACATCGGTTGATCCGTTCAGCGGCGTGCTGCTTGACGGACCTCCCAATGTCTGCGAGGTTCCCGGAGCTGGCTGTAATCCTATCCCTCTGAATCTGAATAATCTCGACCCACGTATTACGAATGGATTGGTGAAGTGCGGCACCAACGGCGTGCCCGATGGTTGTATGAATGGCAAGTACGTGAACCCTGCGCCGCGCATCGGCGTTGCTTGGGATCCACGTGGAGACGGGAAGACTTCTGTTCGCGCCGGCTACGGTATCTTTTTTCATCACGGGTTGGGTAATGAAGCCAATACCGGCTCTCTCGAAGGCAGCGCGCCTAATGTACTCAACATGACTCAAAATAAGCCGTTCACCTGGGAGTGCATTGGCGGCGTCGGCCAAGGTTGCGCCGCCTCTGGCGCCTACCCGTTAAACGTCACGGCCGTGCCCACGCAGGCCGTCTGGCCTTATGTGCAGCAATGGAACCTCAGCGTCCAACACGAAGTTTCGACCCACACGGTGGCTACCGTCGGCTATGTTGGCAGCAAAGGCACGCACCTGACCACCGAATTGCAAATCAATCAGTTGGAGCCGGTATCGGCCGCGGACAATCCGTTTCTTCCGGGAATGCCCATCACCACAGCGGTCTGCAAAGGAGTCGCAACCGGCAGCACGATTATTGGAAACACCACGATTACCCCGACCAGCCCGTCCTATACCAATCTTGAAGCTGCCTGCTTCGGTACACCGGGCATCAATTTTCCCGATCCCAACAGTTTGAGGACGTTTGCACCGGGCTTCGGTCGCATCCTCTCCCTACAAAATGTAGCCAATTCCAACTACAACGGATTGCAGACCACCATACGCCGCGAACAGGGGCCGCTCACACTTGGGATTGCTTACACGTACAGTCACTCGATCGACGATTCTTCTGACCGCTCCGATGCCACGCTGGTCAATGCGTTGGACTTGGCCTCAAATCGCGCGAGTTCGAGTTTTGATGAGCGTCATCTTTTCAACATCAGTTATGTCTATAAACTTCCCAAGCTGAGCACCGGCGTTTTCAACTGGGCGCATACCAATCTAGACCCCAACGACACGACAGTCCCTCCTGGAAGTCCCTCCAAGTTCTTGCAAACCGCATTTGATGGATGGGAAGTATCGGGCATTACGTCCATCCAATCCGGCACGCCTTTCAGCATCATCAACGGCGGCAGCGCCAACGGCGTATCCGTGCTCGACAATGCCGGGGTCGCGAACGGGACGACCGCTGGGTCCTATCCTGATATCATTGCCGATCCTCACGCCCAAGCGCCTTACCAGGCCAGCAATCCACAGAGCATCGGCCCAATCCTCGGGAATCCGGCAGCCTTCGCTGCTCCAGAGGGCCTAACTTACGGCAATGCGGGACGCAATTTCTTCAACAATCCGCGCCGGACAAACTTCGACGTCACTTTCTTGAAACACTTCAAGATCACGGAGGCTAGCAACCTCCAATTCCGTGCCGAAATATTCAATCTCTTCAATCACACGCAATTTCGAATCTACGATCCCGATCTCGGCAACACCGGGAGCAACACTATCAATTGCTATGCCGGAGCCAATAATTCCGCCGGCGACCCCAGTTGCCTGGTAGGCAGCGCGTTCCTGCACCCTGTGGACGCTCACCGCGCCCGCACCATGCAATTTGGCTTGAAGTACGATTTCTGAGAAATCCCGAAAATGGGATCGACGCTAATACAATGAATTGGCTTTGAGATATTGGTCGGGGAGAGAGGATTTGAACCTCCGACCCCCTGGTCCCGAACCAGGTGCTCTACCAGGCTGAGCCACTCCCCGACGATTGCTGCTGCGCGATGAGGCAGGACGCGCAGAGTGCCTTCGAGAACTCCGCGCACACAAAAATTATAACATTCGGAGGCGGTCAATCAGACCAAGCCAGGTGATCCGCTTAGATAGCAAGGGTCGTGCGGCAAAGCTGATTCCCCGGCCCTTAGATGTGGCAGATAGTGTAAAATTTGGCCTATTAAATCGTTTATATAGAGGATGTAGCTGCCGTGTCCGCTATAGTTAAACCGGTTTCCTGAATATCGATATCCCGAATCTATGATCGCTTTCACGGCCCAATCGCTGTTGACGCCCAGCGAGCGCATTATTAATCCGCTGGTGTTGGTGGAAGACGGCGTCGTCTCCGAAGTACGTGCGCGGAATGCCGGTGAAATTCCCAGCAATGCACGCGTAGTTGATTTCGGCGACACGACTATAGCTCCGGCATACATCGATCTTCACATTCATGGGGGCGCGGGGCATGACGTCATGCGGGCAGACGCGGATGGTTTGGCCCGATTTGAGCGATCGCTGGTGGGCCACGGGGTGGGCGCGTATTTCCCAACTACCGTCACTGCGCCGCTAGATGCAACTCTGGCGGCTTTGGAGAATCTGGCGGATACGATCGAAGTGGCGTCCAGCCGGGAGACTTCGAATCGCGCGATTCCGCTGGGCATTCATCTTGAGGGACCATTCATCAGTCATGCGCGGCGCGGCGTGCATCCTCCCGCAAATCTCGTCCCACCGACGATTGCGATTTTCGAGCGTTTTTGGCAGGTTGCGCGCGGGCGCATCGTCATTATGACGATTGCCCCAGAGTTGGACGGCGCCTTAGAGGTGATTGAACAGGCCACCCGACGTGGAGTTTGCGTAAGTCTTGGTCACACAGATGCAACCCTCGCAGAAGCGCGCGCCGGCGTAGCGGCCGGCGCCCGGCATGCTACTCATACTTTCAACGCGATGAGGCCGTTGAATCATCGCGATCCGGGCATTCTCGGGGAAGTGTTGACCAACACGCGCTTGTCCGCCGACATTATTGCGGATGGAGTTCATCTTGATCCGGCGATTGTGCAGATTTTCTTGAAGGCTAAAGGAAAAGAAGACGCGGTTCTTATATCCGACGCGATCTCAGCCACCGATATGCCTGACGGGCGCTACATGCTGGGCGGAATCGAAGTTGAAGTCAAAGGCGGCAAGTGCATGGCGGATGGAAAGCTGGCGGGGAGTGTCTTAACCATGGACGGCGCGGTACGAAACGTTATGCGATTCGCCGGATGGGACTTGCAGCAGTCGGTTCGGTTGGCCAGTGAAAATCCAGCGCGAGTGGCCGGGCTAAAAACGCGGGGCAAAATTGAGCCTGGAGCACGCGCCGATTTTGTGGTTTTAAATTCCTTCGGCAAAGTCATGAAAACGGTGATCGGCGGCCGTGCGTCGTGAAATCTTCGCTGGAATCTCTGAAGGCTTTAGAAGGAGTGTCGAATGCCCGATAAAGGCGGATTTCCGCATTACATGCTGAAAGAGATTTTCGACCAGCCGAGAGGGCTGCGCGACACGATCGAGCCGCGGGTTTCGCTCGATGAAGCTGTCATCCGGCTGGAAAATGAAATTAACATCAGCGTGGACGATTTGCGATCGCTGCGGCGCATCAACATTGTGGCTTCTGGCACCAGCCGTCACGCGGGCATGGCTGGCCAGTACATGATTCAGGAATTGCTGAACATTCCAGTCGACGTGGACTATGCGAGCGAATTCGAGTACCGCAACCCGCTAATTGGGCCGGGCGAGTTGACCATCGTTATTACGCAATCCGGCGAGACGGCGGACACGACAGCAGCGCAGCGCGAAGCGAAGGCCAAAGGATCGAAAACGATTGCGATTTCTAATGTGGTGGATTCGACGATTGCGCGCGAGGCCGATGGCGTGCTCTATACCCATGCGGGCCCGGAGATCAGTATTGCCTCGACTAAAGCGTTTACGGCGCAGATGGCGGTGCTGTATCTCTTTGCAATTTACTTGGGCCAGGTGCGCGGGAAGTTGAACAAAGAGCAACGGCGCGTGCATATTCGCGAGCTGCTTGATTTGCCCGCCAAGGCCGAAAGAGTGCTTGAGTCTTCCGCAATTTGTGAAGATTTGGGCACGCTCTATTACAAATTTGAGGATTTTCTTTTCGTGGGGCGCGCCATTCATTATCCCGTGGCGATGGACGGTGCCTTGAAACTGAAAGAAGTTTCGTACATACATGCGGAAGGCTACCCCACGGGAGAAACCAAACACGGCCCGATTGCCATGGTGGACGAGCACTTGCCGGTGGTGGCGATTGCGACTTGCGATAAGAATGATTTTGGATCGGTGCTTCGCTATGAGAAGAACGTGTCGAACATTGAGGCCTACAAGAAGCAGTCCGGGCGGGTGATTGCGATCGCGACCGAAGGGGATACGACGCTCAACAAAATCTGCGATCAAGTGATTTATGTGCCGCAGGCGCCGGAGTTGCTCTCGCCGATTCTCGAGATTATTCCGCTACAACTGTTCGCGTATTACATGACCGTAAAAAAGGGACTTGATGTGGATAAGCCGAGAAATCTGGTGAAGTCGGTGACCCTGGAGTAGGGTTCGGCACATGCCGGATGTTCTAATTCGGCTTGCGAGTCTTTCCGTCCGCGAGGTATTGCAGCAACGCCAGATCAGCCGCAGAGCGCAGCCTTTCCGACTCGGTAATTTCGGGGCTCAGAATTACGCCTTCGTTGTTTTTCTGCCGCAGACTTTGGCGAATTCTATCGCCCGCTTCCGATTCGTTCATGACGACTTGCATGTAGAAGTATAAAAAGTGGCGCATCTGGTCGAGGGCCGAGCGCAGGGTCTGCAACGATTCCATCTCAGGCACAGTGCTTAAAGATTCGAGCAGTTCCGGGTCGCCGGGAGCTTCCATCGCGGCACAGTTTAGTTCGCGCTGCACGGCCCGAAGGTCTTCAGTAATCCGCAGGATCCGGTTGTGCACATCGTCCAAGTAGTCTTCTTTGGCCATTGTCTTTTTGTAGTGCGCCTATCGTTAACGTCGTCTCCCACAACATCTCACCCGATGCCGTTTGCTCCCAGATGCCCCACGTGCATGCGCTTTGGTAAGAGCCTGCACTAAAGGGGATTACCATGGTTTCCTGCTCGTTATCAGAAGCGCAAAGCCCAGTGTTTTCGCGCTATTTATGACGTTTTGCCGCGAGGAATCGCTAACGGCGCGCTGGGCGTTGCAGTCTTGTATAATCCCGCCGTTCGTTGAAACGCTTTTGTCGGAGGGCTTTTGCTAAATCGCCTTGTGATCTCGGTGCTTATGCTGCTGTCCCTGCCCTTGCCATCATTGGCCCAGCGCGAGCCGGTGCTCAAACAGATTGACCTTCCGCATCCATATTACTTTCGTGAGATGTACTTGCCGCAGCTCACCACTGGGCCGAGTTCTGCTGCCTGGATGCCTGATTCCGAGACCCTTGTGTATTCCATGGCTGGAGATTTGTGGAAGCAGAAGCTGGGATTGAACGAGGCCCAGCAAATCACGGCGGGCGCAGGGTACGACTATCAGCCTGACGTTTCGCATGATGGGAAATGGGTGGTCTATACCTGCTATTTGAAAGACGCGATGGAACTGTGGGTCTTAGATCTATCGAATGGGAAAACACAGCAATTAACTTCCGGCGGCGCGGTCAATGTCGAGCCGCGATTTTCTCCTGACGGCAAGCGGATTGCCTTCGTTTCTACTTCTTATCATGGTCACTTTCATATTTTCGTGGGAGATTTCGGCGATGGCAAACTGAAAAACGTCCAGCGGCTTACGGGGGAAACCCGCAGCGATTTGCCGCGTTATTACTACAGCCAGTTCGATCATGAGATTAGTCCGGTATGGGCGCCAGATGGCAAAGAGATTCTTTACGTGTCAAATCGAGGGCATATTTACGGGACCGGCGGCTTCTGGCGCATGAAAGCTGAGCCCGGCGCCGAGGCCCACGAAATTCATTACGAAGAGACGACGTGGAAGGCGCGCCCAGATTTTTCTCCGGATGGAAAACGGATTGTCTATGCGTCGTATCTTGGGCAGCAGTGGCACCAGTTGTGGTTGATGCCAGCAAATGGAGGGGATGCGTTTCCGATAACTTACAATCAAGGGCCCGCAACTCTTCGCCGCGATGGGTACGACACCATCAATCCCCGCTGGTCGCCGGATGGGAAGAAGATCGCCTATATTTCAAACGGAGGCTCAAATACTGGGCTACAAGTGCGAGAGTTTCCCGGGGGAAAATTCGTCCCCCTTGATGCAACGGGTAGCCGTTATCTGCGCCCAATGGGCACGCTAGGAGTCGGCGTGGGCGACGAATCGGGTCATCCAATGCAGGCGCGAATCTCGATTACCGGTGAGGACGGTCGCGCTTACGCACCGACGTATGCCTGGATGCAGGCCGACGACAGCTTTGACCGGTCTGTGCATTCTTTCGAGGCGCATTATTTCGAAGGTTGGGGGCCCACGCTGGACGTACCCGCGGGGAGATATACGGTTGAGGTCATGAAAGGCTTCGGATACGCGCCAACGACGGCGATAGTGACCGTTGAAGCGGGGAAAAAAGCCAACGTTTCGTTCAAACTAAGAGCGTTGAAGGTTCCTTGGGACGCGCACTCGCAATGGACGAGCGGCGATGTACACATTCACATGAACTACGGCGGAACATATCGAAACACGCCGAAAAATCTTGTGGCTCAGGCGGCTGCGGAAGATCTCTCTGTCGTCGAAAACCTCATCGTCAACAAAGAACAACGCATCCCCGACATCGCATACTTTCCGCTTTACAAGCGCGCACAGCCGGATGCTGCATCCACTGCTTCGACGCTCTTGCTTCATGCACAGGAATATCACACCAGCTACTGGGGACATCTCGGCCTGCTTAACTTAACAGATCATTTATTGCTTCCCGGCTATGCAGCATATCCGGGAACTGCGGCCGCGAGTTTATATCCGATGAACGCCGACATCGCAGACCTGGCGCATGGGCAAAATGCTCTGGTCGGATATGTGCATCCTTACGACACGCCGCCAGATCCGATTCACGATGCCACACTTACGCATGAGCTTCCCGTTGACGTTGCACTCGGCAAAGTCGATTACATCGAAGTCATGGGATTCAGCGACCACAAGTCCACCGCGGATGTTTGGTATCGGCTGCTGAACCTGGGATTTCATTTGCCGACTGCCGCGGGAACTGACGCTATGGCGAATTTTGCCTCGCTGCGCGGGCCCATAGGGCTGAACCGCGTCTATGTTGAAGTGCCGAAGGGGAAAATTGAAATCGATTCGTGGCTGAAGTCGCTTAAAGCAGGGCATACGTTCGCGACCAACGGCCCGTTGCTCGGATTTACCCTCGGCGGAATCGGCATTGGCGGTGAAATCAAACTTCCCGCCGGCGATAATCAAATTAAATTCACCGCCTGGATGCGATCGATTGTCCCAGTCGATCACCTGCAAGTTGTCTGTCGTGGCAAAGTCGCGCAGGATTTGCAGTTGGCTGGAAATCGCCAGCGTGGCGACTTCACCGGTTCAATCCCTGTTTCGCAAAGCGGCTGGTGCGTTCTGCGCGCGTGGAGCGAAAAGCCGGCGTATCCCATCCTTGATATTTATCCGTATGCGACCACCAGCCCGATTTATATAAGCGTGGGAAATGCTGCACCACACTCGCCGGGGGACGCGGCATTCTTTGTGGTGTGGGTTGACCGCCTTATCGCAAACGCCCAGGCAAATCATGACTGGAACACAGATGCTGAAAAACAACACGTGCTCGATACGCTGAATCGGGCAAAGGAAATCTATGGAGCGAAGGCCAAATAATCAGGCATTCCCCACCGCAGATGTTTCCAGCCCCAACAACTTTTTCTTTCGATCCGCGCCCCAGCGATAGCCATGTTCCTTGCCGTCTTTCCAATCACGTGATGGCCGGATCGCCACAGCAATCCGATTCGAAGCGCAGGCACGCGCGAGGGCCCGCCCAAAATCTTGCAGCTTGCATCCAGCGCCGTCATGTAACAAAATCTCTGATGAAGATCTACTCCAATTTGGATCATGTCCGTGCCGTCTTCAAGACTTGTGCTTCGAGCCCTCCTCTACCCTCGCAGGCGCGCCTCTTTTCGTTCTCATAACATCTGAGGCAGCATCGTTTGCGTGAGTTGAAGAACCCTGTCTTGCCGCTCGTTCAACCACGTAGACGATTCCAACTTGTTTAAAACTGAGGAATCTGCTTCTCGCTGCTCTACTTCTTATCGTGGAGCACATAGAGAATCTCGAAAAGGGCTTCGCGTCCAATATGGTTCTCTTGCGGATACTGCAGATTGTCGTGGTAAAAGAAAATCCCTACGCGAGCACGAGAGTAAAAACCGTGGATCAGGTGCAGACGCAGATCCACGAGCGGACCGTTCTCTGGATAATTGCTGTTCGGGCCAGGAATTAAATACTGAATGTTTGCCCGCAGCGACTCGCGCTCATAAAGCAACGCTGCGGTTGGCCATAGTTCGTGCTGCTTGTAAGTCTTGGAGATGAATTCCGAGTAGTGCGCTCCACCGCCGTAACTCCAGTGTCCATGGCCGCGATAAAACAGCAGCCCATGGGTGCGAACGGTATGGCCATTGTTTGTGCCCGACGCATTCGCCGTGTCCGCGCCCCCCTCAAACTCCGCAAATAGGTGGTTGTAGGTGAGATCCGTGCCTCCATCCGCATTGTAATTAGGGTTGGACTTGCCGAAGCTGCCGTAGAACCCGATCCCGCCATCACCATATAGCGTATACGTCTTGTCGTCATCCTGCGCCCATGCGCTCAGACTGCCGAAAAGAAACACAAGGCAGGACGCACACAACATGACGATTCCGCCCGCGCGCCTGGCCATATACCTTCCTATGATGCGGGCACTTTACCCGTCATTCAATTGGCAAAGCGGATTCCTGCAATCTTTTCCATAACGTCTAGCAATCACTTTTCAGTGTATCCGCGTTGACGATTGTAAGTGGACGACGCCCGCAGACGGCAGTCGCCTTTCGCATAGAGCATAAACTCGCGCACGGACATTCAATCTTGGTTTTTGGTTCGTTTATCCGCACCTGCCTGGGTAAGGCGGACTCCCTGTCCGCGCTTTTGATTTGCGTGGGGTAGATCCCGTCCCCTTATCCGAATGAGCGAGCAATCTTGCCCTCGTTTCCTACGGCGTCCACACATCTTTCCCGAATTCCACAGTTTTTCCGACGCTCATTGCAACTGCTATATTTCATTCATCGGCTCTTTGAGCCACAGTAAGCGTGGATATCTTCCCCAACTTATGACCGAAGCCTCCGACTTTAAAGAAGTCGTCCGGCAGCAGGCGGACATCGTCCGCATCGTCGGAGACTACATCAAGCTGCGCAAGTCGGGAGCGCAGAACTACTCCGGGCTCTGCCCGTTTCATGGCGAGAAGACGCCGTCGTTTTCCGTCCACGCCACGCGCCAGTTCTATTACTGCTTCGGCTGCGGAGTGAAGGGCGACGTCTTTAGTTTCGTCCAAAAAATCGAAAATATAACTTTCCCCGAAGCCGTCCGCCTCATCGCGCAGAAGCTGGGCATGGCCATGCCGAAGATGAACTACAGCAGCCCTGCCGAAGCGAAAGACGCGAAGCTGCGCGCCCAGTTGCTTGACATTCATGAACGCGCGACCGCGTTTTTTCAGGAATGTCTTAAGCGCCCCGAAGGCGCCAACGCCCGTGAATATCTCGCTGGCCGCGGCCTTAATGAAGACATGATTTCGGCTTTCCGTATCGGCTATGCCCCCGACTCTGGATTTCTGCTGCGCGACCGTTTGCGCAGCGAGTTTGATGAAGAACTTCTGCGTGAGAGCGGCTTGTTTTCGTGGAAGCAGGATGGCAGTAGCCAGTTGCCAGTAACCAGTAGCCAGCAGGAACTGGCGACGAACGGCCAAACGCAACCGGTAAAAGGCCAAGTGCCAACGGCTGCTTCCATGTATTCCAAGTTTCGTAATCGCGTGATGTTCCCTATCGCGAACGAATCGGGCCGGGTCATCGCCTTCACTGGGCGCACGCTCGCTACCGACGAAAAAGCTGGCCCGAAATATCTCAACTCGCCGGAAACGCAGATTTACTCCAAGTCGCGTGTGCTCTTCAATCTGCATCAGGCGAAAGAGGCGATTCGGAAGCTTGACTACGAGATTCTGGTTGAAGGCCAAATGGATTGTATCGCTGTTTATGCTGCCGGATTTCACAACGTCATCGCCAGCTCCGGCACCGCGTTCACTGAGCTGCAAGCCAAGCTGCTCGGACGTTTCAGCAAGAATGTCGTGGTCAACTTCGATCCTGACACGGCGGGGGCACGCGCCACGGAACGCACTTTGGGTTTATTGGTCGAAGAAGAATTTCAAATTAAAGTCCTAACCCTCGAATCGGGCTTCGATCCCGATCTCTTCATCCGCAAAAAGGGGCGGGACGCCTACGCCGCCGAGCTTCGCAGCTCGCAAAAATACTTCGATTATTTGATTGACCGCGCCCGTGCTCAGTTCCCCGTACGCAGTGCTGAAGGAAAAGTGAAAGCCGTCAATCATCTTCTGCCGCACATTCAGCGCGTGCCCAGCCGCATCGTGCGGGATGAGCTCGCGGCGGAAATCGCGCAGAAGCTTGGCATTGACTCAGCCGTCCTTAGGCAGGAACTCAAACATGCTGCGACCAACCGCGCTGCAGCCAGCCTAAAGTCTTTACCCGCCGTCCAGATCACCGACGCCGAGCGAATTCTCATTCGCGCTCTGGCATCTTCTTCTGAAATGCTTAATGTCTCGGAGCATATTTCTGCCCGCGACGGCGCGGAAGAAGATTTCGACCCTTGTCGGCAGGCCCGTTTCGCACTGCACAATGAGCGCATCCACGAAGGCCTCGGCTGCGAGTCCCTCATTGAGACCCTGCTGAAGGCCGCACCCGGATCAGCCGATGTGCCCGATGGCATGAACGAGGTCGGAGATGTGATGGAATTGCCCATGTCGGACGCTGAACGCAATATTTTGGCAACCGCCTTGCTCAAGGACGACGAAGAATTGAACGCCGAACGGCTCGAAGGCGCGATCAAAGCCTTGCGGCGCATCCATTTACGCCGCCGCCTGGAAAAAGTTCAGGCGGAACTGCAAACCGGGCGCGAGAGAGAACCGGAACGGGTACAGCAACTATTGCAGGAAAAAACGCGCCTCAAGCTGGCCCTGCGCGACCCGGCGGCGGAGCCTATAAGAAATTCGGCTTGAAGGGGCTGCTTCATTGAGAGCGTAGTTCGTTGAAACTAAAAGTCCTTGTCCATCATCAAACACTTGGCGGCGGTGCGGGAAAAATCAGAAAATCGCGTCTCTTTTCGACGGGGAATGCCCCGTCTTGGGGTATAATTTAAGTTTGTGCTGACGCGTATCTCCGCACTCTTGGGTTCCCACCGTCCATAAAAATTGTTTCCACGCCCTACAGGGCGAGCAGAGGATAATCCGTCTTGGCTCTTGACGATAAGTTTGAAGATATTAAGAAGTTGATTGACACCGGCAAAGAGAAGGGCTATCTCACCTTCGACCAGGTCAATGACCTGCTGCCGAACGATGTCAATTCTCCCGAAGACATGGATGACTTGCTGAGCACCATCAGCACGCAGGGTATTGACGTGCTTGAGGGGCCGAAGCTACCGTCCTCCACGCTGGACAAGAAATTCGACGAAGATGAAAGCGGCGAAGACGTCGAACTCGACCTCACGCCGGGCGCTCTCGAAAAGACGAACGATCCCGTTCGCATGTACTTGCGCGAAATGGGCACGGTCCCGCTGCTCACACGCGAAGGCGAAGTGGAAATCGCCAAGCGTATTGAGCGGGGTCAGTTGCGCGTTCTGAAGGCGCTTTCGCGCTCACCGATTGTCATCAACGAACTGCTGGGCTTAGGCGACGATCTCAAGAAGAGCGTCCGCTCGATCAAGGAAGTGGTGACCTTCGACGAAGAAGAAATCACCGATGAAATTCTGCAAAACCGCCTGAAGGAGTTCACGGGCAAAATTGACGATTTGGCCAAGGCCTATAAGAAAGTTGAGGGGCTGGTCGAAAAGTTTGCCGCGGTTAACCAGAAGAAGCGCCCCAAAGACTATCGCCGTTATCGCGTTGCGCTTGCCCGCGCCGTGGTGCACATGTCTCTGTGCGTGCGCAAGCTGGGCTTTACTAATAACGAGCGCAAGCGCCTGATCGACCGCCTCAACAAGACGGTTGATAACATGCGCTCACTGGATCGGCAGTCGCTCAACCTCGAAAAAAAGGCTGAGGCAACGCGCAGCGATGAGCAAAAAAAGGAATACAAGCGGCAGTCCCGCGCCATCCGCGCCGATCTTGAAAAGCTGGAAATCGAAGCGGGCGTTTCATTCATCGAGCTCAAGCGGACGCAGCGCGAAATCATTCAAGGCGACATGGACGCCGAGCAGGCGAAGCGCGAGCTTATCGAAGCCAACCTGCGCCTCGTCGTTTCCATCGCCAAGAAATACACCAATCGCGGATTGCAGTTCCTTGACCTGATTCAGGAAGGAAACATCGGCTTGATGAAGGCGGTGGATAAGTTCGAATACCGCCGTGGCTACAAATTTTCGACGTATGCGACGTGGTGGATCCGCCAAGCCATCACCCGCGCCATCGCCGACCAGGCCCGCACCATCCGTATTCCCGTGCACATGATTGAAACCATCAACAAGCTCATCCGCACCTCGCGCCAGCTGGTGCAGGAGCTGGGCCGCGAACCCACTTCCGAAGAAATCGCCAAGCGCATGGACATTCCGGTCGCGAAAGTGCGAAAAGTTTTGAAGATTGCGCAGGAGCCGATTTCGCTGGAAACTCCGATTGGCGAAGAAGAAGATTCGCATTTGGGTGACTTCATCGAAGATCGCGCCGTGGTTTCGCCCGCTGAGGCGGTGATCAACGTCAACTTGAAAGACCAGACGGGACAGGTCTTGCGCACGCTCACCGCGCGCGAAGAAAAAGTCATCAAGATGCGCTTCGGCCTCGAAGACGGCAGCGAGCACACGCTCGAAGAAGTCGGACAATCGTTCGCGGTCACCCGCGAACGCATCCGCCAAATCGAAGCCAAGGCGTTGCGAAAGTTGAGGCATCCATCAAGGTCAAGGAAGCTGCGAGCGTTTATGGATGGGGTACGGGATTGACCTTTATTAACGGCTGGGTCGCCTGACATCGCTTGATGCCCCAATGAGCTTGAATTTTGAATGAATTTCAGGATTCGAAGCTGTACGTCTCGGGAGCGACGCTCTCCCAAAAGATGAGTCAAGTCCATTTTGGTGGCTAGGGAGCAGCCGCACCGCGAGAGCCTTTACGCCAGCTAAACCAAATCGAATCTTAGGTTTACCGTTTTGGGAATGTTCCTTAAGGAACATTAGCGCGATTTTCATCTTAATGTTCCGCAAAGAAACACGAGGTGCGTTCGCACATTTCGGGCCGCAAGGTGTCTTCATCTTTCGTCATATTGACCGCTGCTCCTCAGCGGCATAAAGTCCCAGATGAGGAGAGCCGTAAGGCTTATGACGAGAAATCTTGTCGCGACGATCGGCCTTCTTTTTTTGGTGATCTCCTGCGCCTACGGGCAGCAGAGTGCCCACGACAGCACGCAAAAGCAGGAACACCCGCCAGTTGCAGCCACTAAAGAATCGAGTGAAAACGTCATTGTGGTTCCGGCGGGCACAGAACTCAGAGTAGACGTGGATCAGCACAAGATGGTTCTGCCCGTGAGAGTTGGATTCGATACGGCCATCCCCGCGCTTTCCGAAGTTACGGTGCAAACCAATCGAACGTATATCAATGTGCCGACTTCTTATCAGGGCCCGTCGGTCACGTCTTACACGGACTATGTTGACAATGCAACCGTGGTAGCGGTTACGGTGAATGGAAAGACATACGATCTGCAAACCAATCAGGTGGCGCTGGCGAAGGGCGGAACGAACAACGAAGTAAGTTTCATTCTTAGCAAGCCTGTGACAATCTCCCGCTAAAGACAACCCTACAAGCTCCCACACCACGTCCCTTGAGCAGTTGCTTGCGTATACTTGGGGCAGTTTTCACTGCTTGGGGGAAAAATGTTCAAGTCTTTTGCTGTGGTTGTAGGCAGCTATCTGCTTTCTGTCTTGCTCGTCATCGGGAGCGATCCGCTACTCTCGCGAATATTTCCCGCCGATTTCGAGCACGGGCACATCCCATCAAACGATGCGTTGATGGCGAGCACCGCGTGTTTTATAGTGGTCTCGATTTTCTGCGCATGGCTGTGCGCGCGCTTCGCGCCAGGACACGCGGGCCGGCACGTGCTGTGGTTCTTCCTGATCGGGGAACTCATGGGAATCATCGCCACCATCCCCAATTGGAGCAAGGGCTGGCCGTACTGGTACTGGCTCTCGTGGATTTTCAGCTGGCCGGTGAGTTGCTGGATCGGGATGAAGATCATAAAGATCAGCGGGCGTGACGGAGCGGCTAATCGTCGAGCGTGATTTTGATGGTCAGCAATTCCGTGCCGAAAAAACGGACGGCGGCGGCGTTTCTTGCGGCGCCGGGAACTTTTTCGGCGAGCCATTTTTGCCGCGCTAAGGGATCGTCATTTGTGAGAACCTGACCGGTGCCATTGCGCCAGCGCAATCCCTGGCTGTCGCGAACTTTCACCCGCACGCGCGGATTTCGCTCGATATTGCGAACGTAAGCGGCCTTACGGCCGTGCTCGGCGACAATCCAAAATTCGTTGCCGACGAGGCCATTTCCAACAGGGACGCGGCGCTGCTTGCCTGTCTTCGCTCCCGTGGTTTCCACTAGCGCATAGGCTCGCGGCGCGATTCCCATCGCAATCAATAACTTCACTTGCGGATTGAAGCCGTACTTCTGGAAAAACTGAACCACGAGGCGCTTCATGGCCGAGTCTCCATAGCAAGGTCCTCCGCATTTTCGATTGCGAGCCAGCGACCCGAGTCTATCGCATATAATCGCTCAGTAGGCAGCCGGACCGGACGGTCGCTCTTGATTCGTAAGAATTAAGGGAGGAAAGTCCGAACTCCGCAGAGCAGTGTGCCGGATAACGTCCGGGAGGATGAGTTCAAGCTCATTCGACGGCCCAGTGCCACAGAAAACATACCGCCCTGCTGCCGTTGTGGGTTCATTGTCAATTTGGATGCGTGCTAAACAGCCTTTGCCTTACAGCTCAGGCCCGGCTCTTTGCAGGGATTAAAAGTGGCGATTGGCGCGGCGAAAGAAAACGCATAGGTCCTTCGCTTCGCTCAGGATGACAATGTACGAGAATTGAGGATGAATCCACAACGGCAGCAGGGTAAGGGTGAAAAGGTGCGGTAAGAGCGCACCGCCGCGGCAGTAATGCAGCGGGCAGGGCAAACCCCACACGGAGCAAGACCAAATAGGGAGGAATTTTCGGCAGGCCTTCGGGTTTGTCGGAGAACGTGCCGGCTCGGCGCGTCAAACCTCCGGGTAGGTCGCTTGAGCTACGCAGTAATGCGTGGCCCAGAGGAATGACCGTCCCGCGGGCGTCTTTTGGACAACCGCGGACAGAATTCGGCTTACAGGTCCGGCT